>NZ_JBHMAA010000068.1:0-1440 GCF_042429745.1 Neorhizobium puerariae
CATGAAATTCGGAACGAGTGGACTACGTGGGCTTGTTGAGGATCTGGAGGGGCGTGCGACGTCGCTTTATACGGGGGCGTTTGCGCGGCATCTTCTGGAGACGGGTGCGGCGGGTCCGGGCAGTCCCGTGCTGGTGGGGCGGGATTTCCGGGCGTCCAGCCCCGGCATCGCCGCCACCGTGATCGGCGCCCTGCGGCGGGCCGGGCTCGCCCCGCTCGATTGCGGCGCCATCCCCACCCCGGCGCTGGCGCTCTACGGCCTGAAGCTCGGCGCCGCCTCGCTGATGGTCACCGGATCGCATATCCCCGACGACCGCAACGGCATCAAGTTCTACCGGCCCGACGGCGAGATCGACAAGCAGGACGAGGCCCGCATCACCGCGATCGCCGCCGAACTCGATGGCGGCGGCGGCGCGATCGAGCTTGCGCCGGGCGTGGCACCGGACCGGTCGGCCGAGGCCGCGGCGCTGTTTGCCGCCCGCAACGCCGCGCTGCTGCCCGAAGGCGCCCTCGCCGGCCTGCGGGTCGGCGTCTACCAGCATTCCACCGTCGCCCGCGACCTGCTCGTGCAGGTGCTGGAGGCCTATGGCGCCGACACCGTCGCGCTCGGACGCTCCGGACACTTCATCCCGGTCGACACCGAGGCGGTCCCGGCCGATACCGTCGCCCTCCTGAAGGGCTGGGCCGGCGAGCACCGGCTCGATGCGATCGTCTCGGCCGACGGCGACGGCGACCGGCCGCTCGTCACCGACGAGACGGGGGAACCGCTGCGCGGCGACCTGCTCGGGCTGATCGCCGCCCGCTTCCTCGGCGCCGGGGTGGTGGTGACGCCGGTCACCTCCAATTCCGGCATCGAGGCGGCCGGGGATTTCCAGGTGCTGCGCACCAGGGTCGGCTCGCCCTTCGTGATCGCCGGCATGCTGGAGGCGCTGCAGACGGGGCAGGAGGGGCAGACGGGGCAGGCGGCCGACGCGGCCAGCACCCCGGGTGGCGTGATGGGCTTCGAGGCGAATGGCGGGCTGCTGACCGGCTCGGCGTTCGCGGTGGCCGGCGGCCGGCTCGATCCGCTGCCGACCCGCGACAGCTTCCTGCCGGTGCTTGCCGCCCTCTTCCTGGCCGCGCGCGAAAAGACGCCGCTGTCACAGATCGCGGCCGGCTTCCGGCTTCCGTTCACGGCCGCCGACCGGCTGGAGAACTTCCCCGTCGAGGCGAGCGCCAGGCTGATGGCGCATCTGAGGGCATCGGACGACAACCTGGCCGCCTTCCTCGCGCCGATCGCGGCCGTCGCCGGCAAGAGCGACATCGACGGCCTGCGGGTCACCCTTGCAGACGGCCGGATCGTCCACCTGCGGCCCTCCGGTAACGCACCCGAAATGCGCTGCTATGTCGAGGCGCAAAACCAACTCACCGCTAAAAAACTGCTGCGGCAGGGGCTGGAACT